>JAFYYX010000003.1 GCA_017548925.1 Bacilli bacterium | reverse complement strand
GTTTTGGAGGATATGAAAACCCCTGTTGTAAAATCGTAAAACAAAGGAAATAAAGGGAAAACGACATATTGATACTTTGATATAATACGATATAAAACGATTAAAATGGTATATTTTGCCACCAAAAGTGCCACCAGTTGAACTCAAAAAATGCAACAAAGGTCTTTTGGACTGCGAGTATTCTTGAAAATAACCACAAACTAAAAAAACTCCCACAATTTCAACGAATTGTGGGAATTTATTATATACTTATATTTTCATCTTTATATTTAGAAATATCACTTATAGGATTAAGTGAAAGTTCATGGTCATTGTCAAAAATGGCAAAAATGCCACCAAGTAATTTGCCCTTTAGTTTAGGATCTATACTCTCAATAGCTTGATTAAAATCTTGCAGATTAGGATTAGTATCTAATATATATTGCTTACACATACTCATATAACTATCTAAATCATCATGAGTAATATTATCATGAGAAAACCATTCTAATGTATTAAATAAATCATCCTCATTAGCGAGTTTAGGATCGTTTGTAAGAATAGATAATAATGTTAAAGGTTGAACTTCAACATTAGGAATATCATCATTATTAAATATATTGTTAGCAATCATACTAACAATTTTTTGATCCTGTATTAAATTACTATGAGTATATATTCTTAAAGTGGTAGATGGTTCAGAGTGACCAAGTCTACGAGCAACATCCTGTGGTGGAACTCCAATTGATAATAAGTAAGTTGCATGACTATGTCTTATATCATGGACAGTAATCGGTTTTAAATCATTAACCTTAATGAACCTTGCCCATTCTTTAGTAATATAGTCAGGATGCCAAACACTAGATAAATCTTGAGTTCTGAAAATATAATCTTCATCATTAGGAGTATATCCATTATCAATCTGAAACTTTTTATATTCCATAAATGTGTCATAGACTTCATCAACAACTACAACCTTACGAGTACTTTTATCAGTTTTAGGTTTAATAGCAACTAATGAATCAGTTACTTGTTCTATAATATCATATCTACTTAAGAAGTTAGGATCCTGTTGCATTTCTTTTGAAACCGTCATTATTTCTCTTTCAACACTAATAATATAAGTTGTTTGGAACTTCCTAACACCATTTTCAGTAATAGGCATTTTTCTTTTAGAAATATCTTTCCATTTTAATCCACCTAATTCGCCTCGTCTAAAACCAGTATTAAACAAAGTGAATATTGCAGTTCTAAATCTAATATCACTGCTTTTTAAAAGTTCAAAGACTTCCATCATTTCTTCATAGTTATAATAATCTCTTTGCTTTATTTTTAATTTAGGTGGATTTATAACAAACTCTGCAGGATTAGATAATAACCATTTTTTCTTTTTAGCATAATTAAAAATTGAAGTTATTAATTTATGACAATGATTAACATAAGTTTCTGATAATTTTTTACCAGTTTGTGCATTAGTAGAATTTCTCATTTTATCATATAACTTCTCAAGATCCTGTTCAGTTATACTTCTTATTTTAATATCGCCAAGTTCAGGTAGAATCCAATTATTAAGTAATTGTTTATAACCACGAGTAGTAGTTAAGGATCTTTTTTGATATTTAGTATCATCTAAATATATTTTAGATGTTTGAGTAAGAGTATAACCACCATTTTCTGCTTTTAAACCTTCTTCTCGCATTTGCTTTTGCAATGCCTTTAATTCATCCCTTCGTTTAATAGCTTCTTCAGGTGTACCATAAACTCTTTCAACTATACGATCTCGAGTACCATCATCTCTAAAACCATTACTTAACTCAATTCTAAAAACACCATCAGATTCCTGATAAATGTTTTTCATTCTATTATCGTTTATTTTACCTATATATCATTCCTCCTAAACATATTTTTTATTAACTTTTTCATTTTCATTAACAACAACTTTGTTGCTAGAAAGATACTTCTCAATATCTCTTACATCAAAATAATTTAATTTACCAATTTTAACAACAGGAATAAAACCATTTTTAACTGCCTCATTTAATCCATAATTACTAATAGCAGGGTATCGATTTAATACCTCTTTTGTTTTTAATAAAACTTGATTGCCACTATGAACTTCATTTTGTTGTTGATACTTGTTAATAATAGTGCCAATCTCTATTAACATATCACCTAGATTATTAATATTGATCCCCCTAGATACTCATAGATGGACTTTCATCTAGTTCCATGTCCTGATTTTTAGCAATTATCTTTTCATAATTATTAATTATCATTTTAGAATAATTAACGATAGTATTAAGAGAATCATCTATCTCTTTAAAATCTTTATCCTTACTCCAAGAATAAAGATACATATTAGAATACTGACTTGTATCCATACCTAAATATTTTGAAACAACATAAGCAATTGACTCTGCCTCTGTTTCATATTTATTTCTATGTTCTTGATAATCTTGATGATTATTAAGTAAATGTTTATGAGCAAGAGAGTGGGCATATTCATGAATGACAACTTTTAATCTCATAAGATTACTTAAATCTTTATGCACAACTATTGTGGAATTCTCAAAATCACAATATCCTTTAGCTCCTGACTCAATTTTATCTTCATACCTTACTTTAAAACCATCACGATAAATAGCTTTAATAAAATTATCTTCTATACCTTCAGCACGATCATCCTCCATAGTAGGATTTAGTTTTTCATTTATCTCATCCAAAGGCATATTAGTCTGACTTGCATCAAATACTGAACCAACTCTAAAATTACTTAATTTTTCACTATGGAAAGTAATTGAATCGTCGTTCTTATCTTTATATTTAGCAAGTTCAGTTTCAGTAAGAGCAAAGATAGGTTTATATTCAAATTTACCTTCCTCATCAGTTTTAATTTTAACTACTGAATAAAAAGTAGGAACTAATATTTTAATACCTTGCTCACCTTGATTAATTCGATATCCCATTTTATTAAAAGTTCGTAATGGAGCCACATAACTTGCATCAGGATTTTGCATCCAGATTAAACATTGATTATTATATGAATAATTATTAAACTTAATAATATTATCTAAAAACTTTTTAATATCACTTTCAGATTTAAAACTCTCAATAGCTTGTTTCTTTAAATCAAATATTATAGATTTAACATCATTTTCTAATTGTTCTTTTTCTTTTTCATCTTTAGTTTTATTAGCTTGAAAACTTAATTCATTTATCTTTTTTAATTGTTCTTCTAACAAACATCAATCCTCCTTATATACCTATATCTTTTATATATCCATTATCAATATAATCAGATAACCACATAGCTCCAAATGTTTCTCTTATTTTTAATCTGAACATAGCAAGTTTGCCAAGATCTAAATCTTTATTATTAAGTGCAAATGCTATATTAGTTAAGTTTTCATTTTGAAAAGAATATACTTCATCAAAAGAAAAAGAATCCTTTGCGATTCCTTCATCTTTTAACATTTTAGTGAATCCCTCAACCCATTCGGAAAGGTCACCACCACATCCTTGTAATATTAGAAATTCATAGTTTCTATTTTGTAATTCCTTAACTTCACTACAAGTAAGTTCTTTAATTTCTAATTCAGGTTTTTTAATAACTTTAAATTGATCCTCACCGACAATTAGTCCAAGTGATGAACCATTATCCCAAGTCATTTGAATAGTACCCATATCATCTACAAAATCAACAACACCATGAGTACCTGATGGAACTGCTTGAGAATCTTCCATACTTATTAATTCAATTTCAGTTCCCTTTGGGTATTGTTCTTTAATTCTTTTAATTTGATAATCTTTTAACATTTAAATCCTCCTAAATATTTATATCGATTTCATCATAATCGTTTATATCTTCTAATCTCTGATAATTCTGATCTACAGGTTCTATATATTCACACATAATAGAAAGGGCTTCTTCATAACTTCCTGAGCTTGTAATTCTATCGGTCATTTCTTTTGCTTTATCAGGGTATCCTGCAGTTTTTAATGCACGACTACATATACCAATTAGATTAAAGACATTACCATCAGCTCCTACAATAGGTGCTAGTGGTTTTTCATAATCGTTTTTAAAACAATCGGCAAGTGGTTTTAAATCTAAACTATGAACATCAGCTGTATAGTTATCCCATAACCAATTATTAGTTTGCTCATCATATAAATAAACATATCCAACCCAAGCATCAAATAAAATTTCTTGAAATTCATCAAAAGTTTTAGTGACCATTGGTTTATTTTTTTTGAAATCTTCGCCCATATTTCTATGATAAGCAATAGTTTCTTTTTCAGGATCATCAGATTTAACTTTTTCTCTTAAACCTGAAATATTTCCTAATTTAATTAATTCTTTAACATCATCATATTTTTGATAATTATCATTTAGCATTTTACCAACACCATCTAGATAACCATCAAAATGGCAGTATATACTCTCAATACTACCATCTTTTTTTAATATTCCTATTCTTGCTCTTGTACTTATATTTATTCCTCCTTATATTCTGATATCACCATCATAATCAACATCTAAATATTCTTTTCTTAACATCAACTCACCATTTTCTTTAGTTACAAAGATATGACCATCATAATCTTCATCATAATACATCCAATCTAATTCGCCATCGTTACATAATTTACTAAATTCTTTAAGAATACCAGTAGGGCAACTCCAAGCAGTATCAAATCTTATTTCATAATTTTCATCATCTAAATCAATTACTGAAACTTCATCTTCTACATTCCATTTAGTTCCCCAATTATCAATTGCCCAATTATACCAATGACAATAACCATATTTTACATAATTATCTAGATACTTTTTACCTAGATCAATCGATGATTGAAAATCTTTATCTTTATAGTATTTTGAAAGATTTGAATCTATTTCTTTAAAATATGGATTAGTATGTATTTCTTTATTAAATGGATTTAAACTTTTATATGCTTTTCTTATATCTACATTTTTACTTAAATCCAATGATGTTAAATATAAAAAAATTAATCCTTTCTCACCATCAGATCCTGCTGTTATATTTAGTTCCTTTGGCATAGGGATTAATTTATTGAAATCCAACGAATATCCTTCATCAGTTTTAGTTAATAATTTTTTGCCTAATTCTTTTTTACAAATAATTCTATTTGTAGTCCAATTTGGTATAAAAATTCCTCCTTCTTTATAATATTTTGAAAATAAAAAAGAGTAGAGTTAAATCTACCCAATATCGTAATATCTTAATCTTCCGAACTAATTAATAAATTGTAATTTAGCGAATAGTAACTTAATTTTCTTTTTTATTAAACATATGGCGTACTTTATCTATTCGATTATTTGGTCTACGTGATTGAATAACTGGTTCACAAGTAGCAATTTGATAATCTTTTAATTCTGT
>JAFYYX010000002.1 GCA_017548925.1 Bacilli bacterium | reverse complement strand
GTCTCCAAAACTTCCGATATTGAAGTTAAAAAGATTGATTTTACCTTATAACTACTAGGTTCTCTAAATGATAGGCATTGAACTGGTGGCACTTTTGGTGGCATAAGTTAAAAAATGAAACAAAGAGTTTCAAATCAAAATTGATTATAAATGATAATAATATATCATTTTATAATATAAATTAAATTGCTCTAAATTGAGCATTTATAGGGGCATAATATAGTGGTAGTATGATGGTCTCCAAAACCATTCGCGAGGGTTCGAGTCCTTCTGCCCCTGCCAGAGTTTATTCCGATTTTTCCTTATTTTATAAAGGAAAAGTCGTTTTTTTATGTAAAAAGATCAATTCTCATTGATCTTTAATTTTGACTTATAAATAATCACTAATAAATTTATTCTTTTTTATTAAGGCAACTATTAAACTTGAAGTTGCTAAAATAATAATAAGCAATATTGGTATTCCCACAAATGAGGTTATATTATTGTAAGGAATATATTTCATTATTACATTAAGAATTATTCCATGTATCAAATATATTCCAAATGATAAATGTGATAAATGAGTGATTATCTTGTTTTCTTTATCATTTGAATTAAAGTAAATAAATATAAAACTAGATATAGAAGCTATAATAATTAAAATATTACTATATGATAGTAAGCCAGTAAAATGCTTATTATTATTTAATGAAAAATAGTATGTTAATGTAATTATAATTATGAATGGCAATAACGATAATATTAATAGTAAAAAATTATTTTTTCTTTCGTTAATTAACTTTGAGTATTTAATTATTAAATAACCTATAATAAAATACCCTAAATAATATGTTCCATCCACAATTGGAATTCTATAATAATCTGTGATTCCAATATGTTTCAATATTCCATTAAAAACAATCCATAGTAAGATAAATAATTTTTCTTCTTCTTTTGTCATATTATCAACCATACATTTAGTAAAAGGCAAAGATATATATATTCCGATAATCGCATACATGAACCATAGTAGTTTTCTTTCAGGAATGTATAATAATTTTATTATGTTAATATTTTTATTAAAAAAATATGTATCCCATAAATAATATATAATTGATATTACAATTAATGTTATTACTTTTTTTATAATTCTATGTTTATTTTTAATTTTATCATATTCTTTGTTTAATAAAGTTGCTCCACTTATCATAAAAAAAATGGGAACACTAATTCTTGAAATTGTATTAAAAATTAATGCTCCTAAATATGACACTTTACTAATATTAGAGTATGCTCTACAATAATAGTTCGCTATATGAATAATAATGACCATTACCATAGATATAACTCTTAATAGATCTAATCGTCTATTTCTATTCATTATTTATCAGAAACTAAATCTTTTTTTAATTCACTTTCTAAAACCTTTTTTACTTCAAATAATTTAAAAGTATTATTTACAAATTCATCATTTTCTAGTTTTTTGCTAATTTCTTCTTTCCAAACTTTTTCTTCTAGCAACTCATCATATGAAGCTATTGAAAGTTCTTTCGTGATTTTATTTCTTGTAATTGTATAACTATTATCATTAAATCTAATTTTAATAGTATTTACATCTGATATAGTAGTAAAAATAACTAGAACATTGTTTATCATAGCACGATTTACATAAGTTTTATCGTTATATGCTTTAACTACATCTTTATATGTGACATCATAATTTATTTCTAATATGCCATCGCTTGTTTTAAATGTTCTTTCTTTCCACTTTAATGGTAATTTCATTATAATCAATTCTAATTTTTCTTGGTTTTCTTCATTAATAGTAGTTTTATAATCTGAATAATAACTAATAGAGTGTATTGTATCTCTATCAATAATTCCTGATAATTGGCTGTCCTGTTTAATTACTATTATACATATTATACTAATAATTGTTATAATACTAATTATAATTGAACTAATTATAAAATATTTTTTCTTCTTTTTCTTTAATTCACTATTAGAATAATTAATAGTGTTTTTTAAAGTTTCTTCTACTTCTTCTTTATTCATTTTTTCTCCTTTTAATAAATCATATAAACTGATTTTCAATATTTCCGTAAGTGGTATTAAAACAGATATATCTGGAAAGCATAACCCTCGTTCCCATTTACTTACTGCTTTATCTGATACAAATAATTTATCAGCTAATTCTTTTTGTGTCATATTTAATTTTTTTCTTGCTTGATAAATAATCATACCTGTTTTCATTGGATCCATAATTTTCCTCCTTACACATACAATTTTATTATTAAAAAAATGAATAGTAAACCGACCTGTGGTTTAGTTGCCTTTTTCTACCTGTGGTTTAGAAATCTTAATAATATTTTACCATAAAAATTGATTTTTATATTATGACTTGTAATTATCATTATTAAGAGTTAACATCACACACGAGGTGATTTTATTATGAGTAAATATGTTTATGATAACCACGAGATTCATGAGGGTATGTTTGTAATATTACAAACACTAGATGCATTAGAGGGAAAATATTGTGGATCTTTACCTAGTGATATTGAAGAAGAAATGGCACAATTTAAAAGACATTTAATTTCTTATGTTGAACCCAAAGATAAATACGAGGATGTGGATTTTGCAGATACAAGTCTTATATGCCAGTATATATATTATAAGGATGACATTATAAAATATAAAAAAGATAGATTATTAAATAAACTAAAAAGGAATAAAAATAAAAAAAGTGAAAATAATAATAAAGAAATGTAATATATTTTTTGTAGTGTGTTATAATGTTTTTACAGGTGGTTAGTTATGGATAATTTTAATAAGCTAAAATCAATAATTCAAAGTAAAAAAAATGCTATTACTAATGTTTTTGTAGACTCTGAAACTAATAATAAAAGTATTAGTGATTTTGCTATTGACCACTATACTATTAATAAGGATTCATATACTTTAAACTTATTTACTTATGAAAAATCTATTCCTGAAAAAAAGAAAGATGCCACGAACAAACTTGATTATGAAATGAAAAATTATTATTTTCTTAAGCTATATATAAATAAGGATGATGATCTATTAGAAATAACTATTGATAGATCATTAAACAAAAAAGATATTCATTCACTATTCTTGGATTATCTTGATAAAATTAACTTTTCAACTATAAATGATTTTTTTACTCATTTGATTGAAATTATATAATACTAATTCGTAAAGTTTTGACTATTCTGATGTGGATAGTTATTTTTTTTATAAAATTGTCGAATTATGTGATATAATGATTAAGGTAGTAAAAAATATTTAAACTTATATGGGAGCAGTATTATCCATAATTTTTTGGTAGTACTGCTCTTTTTTTAGTTTCAAGAAAGGATGGGTATCATGGGTATTAAGGAAATAGATTATAAAACTAATTTCGGAAATGTTAAACTTAAATTAAATGAGCTTATGGATAAAAAAGGCATTTCAATTAGTACTATGAGCAAACTTGCAAATGTAAAATATGAAATTGTTAAGAAGTATTATAATGGTGAGAATTATGCATTTACATCAGAAATTCTTGCTAAATTTTGTTATATTTTAGATTGTG
Source organism: Bacilli bacterium (assembly GCA_017548925.1). Classification (GTDB taxonomy): domain Bacteria; phylum Bacillota_I; class Bacilli_A; order RF39; family UBA660; genus RUG13160. The sequence goes on along the minus strand of JAFYYX010000002.1, from coordinate 22,236 downwards.
AAATTGACGATATTTTAATCTACGAAACTTCAGAAGACTTTGTAAAACAAGGCTAAATCGACATTTAGAGTTTATAAAGAGTTTATAACTTATCATATAAAGTGTTTGATTTTTCAAAAGTCAAGGGATAAAATGATTATAATGAGTCATAACTATAAGGAGAGGATTTAAAGATCCTTTTTTTATTTATTCCACGAATTGGGAATTGACTTAAAAAAACCCTAATGCTATTATAGGAACCAAGTATTTAAAAGGAGTTTTCTATCGTAATACTTGAGGGGGATTGAGTAATATGATTTGGATTAACTATTATTATAATTCTAACTTACAACAAAATGTCCAAGTAGATTTTTCCCCTCTATCTTTATATAGTAGTGTTAATGTGTGCATGAGAGCAAACTGACTTTTTTTTAGTCACTGCTCTCTTTTTATTTTGTAAGAAATGGAGGTCTATATGAGAAAAAGAAGAACTGAATTTTTAACAGACTATGTTGCTAATCAGTATCCAATTGAAAAATTCAAAGAACTAATATTTATAACACTCGATATTGTCGAGAACTTCCTACTAACTTTGGAAAATGGTTTCAATTATAATTCTACATCTATCGCATCGTATGGGGAAAAATATGGTTCTTCGCAAAGGAATACTAGTTCAAAAATAGAAAGCATAATTATTAAAAATATGAGAGATGAAGAAAAAATGAGTAGTTTCTTAAACAGCTACTTTACTGCTTACTCTACTTTAAATAAAGATGAAAAAAATATCTTTGATGCTACTTTTATTGATAGATTAACCGATCAGGAAATTATAAGTAAATATAGAACTTATTCTAAACATATAACTATTGTTAAGAAAAGTGCAATTATTAAGTTCTGCTTAAGAAGTGGTCTTGATAAATTCGTTGATGCTATAAAGTAATTCATCGAGTTTATAGGGATCTCGTTATCAAAAAACTAAATATATATAATAATAAGGAGGTGACAAATTAGAAACTTGTAGTCCATACTACTCTACAAGATTAGGTAACTTATATAAAGGTGATTGTTTAAAAGTAATGGATTATCTTATTGAGCAAGGAATAAAAGTTGATGCTATTATAACTGATCCACCATATGCAGTGACTGGATATTCTTGGGATCAGATTATTCCTTTTGATCAGATGTGGGACAAGCTCTCTAAACTGATTAAAGATGATGGTGCTATTGTTCTTTTTGGTAATGAACCATTTAGTAGTAATCTACGATTGAGTAATTCTAAATTATATCGTTATGATTGGAAATGGATTAAAACTCAAGTAACTGGATTTCAAAATGCTAAATATCAACCATTAAGATGCTATGAAGATATTATGGTATTTTCAAAATGTGGTGCAGTAGCATCTGCTAAACCACCAATGAGATATTACCCACAGGGAACTATATCAGTTAATCTTAAAGTCACTACTACACCTATTAATTATTTAGGTGACAAAAAAAGTGATGAAAAAGTAAATTATACTCAAGAAGAAGCAAACTACCCAAGAAATGTTATTCAATTTGCAAGAGAAACTGATTTATATCATCCTACTCAAAAACCTATTGTTCTAATGGAATATATTGTTTCTACCTATTCTAAACGAGGTGATCTAGTTTTGGATTTTACAAGTGGTAGTGGCTCTACATTATTGGCATGTGAAGTTCTAAATCGAAGGTGGATTGGAATTGAACTTACTGATAAATATTGCGAAGTCATAAAAAAAAGAATTCAGAAAGGAATTCAACTAAAATTACAATTTGAATACGATAATGAGAACACATTATAGGAGGGATTTTTAATTAATAAATTATTGTATAAGAAAAGTCGAACTAACAAGGCACTCGTTTTATTCGACCTATTACATTATAACAAATATAATAAACATTTACTAGGAGGCATCATTTAGTGGAAACTATATTACAAGATGTTTTAAAATTAATTAATGATGCTATGGGATATTTAAGGTTGTTCGTTATTGGTGGAACAGCTTTTTTTGTTGCCAAAGATTATGCTCTTAAAATGGCATCAAGTGATGATAATCAAAAAGCAAGTTATGATCGTAAGATAAAAACTACAATAATCGCAGGTGTATCTGCACTTGTAACTACTCAATTCGTATCATGGATTTTAGGATATTTTAAATAATGAAACAAAAAGATTTTAATAAAACAATAAATGAAGTTTTGAATGAAGGCAAAATTGAAAATCAAGATATTAAAAATATTGATATTTTGAGATATTTACTTGAAGACAAAAAAATCAATAAAAGTTTATATGATGGATTCACTAAAAATTACGAGATGGAATATGGTTCCAATCGTGATTATATTTTAATGAAGATTCAAGATATGCTTTATAGATTACATTTATTAGTTAATTATAATTTTATTGAAAGATATGGTGTCATTGATAATGATGCTATTAAAAATGCAGTTAGTGTTTTAGTAGATAATGAAGATATAGATTTCTATGATGCAGTATCTTTTGATGATTCTGATTTTGAAATAGTTGACTTACAAGATTTTGATGTAAGAAATGTGTTATGTATTAAAGATATATGAAAAAGAAAACTTGGCACTCATTTGTAAAAAGTCATAATTTAGTTAATAGAATATATGATATGCTAGATTACTTCCACTGCTTTGATAAAGTAGATAATGTGGAGTCAGCAAAGGACGAAATTAAGAATAAGGTTCGAAGTATTTATTATGTTGAGACTCTAGCAAAATACTTTGAAGATAAGAAAAATAAACATATAAAAAATATAGAGTTAAGATGTAACTTAATTGATTTAATTAACGATCTTGATTATTTAAAACAATATTTAAATCATTCTTGATTTGACAATTATCTCATACAGAGTTAACATCTCATCAAAGGAAGGTGATCTTATGAAAAAGATTATCATTCCTACAGCTATAATTATTGTATTATGTGTTGTAGGATTTGTATTATTCTTTAATAAGGATAATAAGTTGGATCGTAAATCCACAAATATTGTGGAAAAAGATTCTAAAACAATTACATCTGATGAAAAAGATGACACTAAAAAAGAAGATGTTGTTGATACAAAAGAAGTTGTCAACAATGAAAGTGAAAAAAAGGAAGATCCTGTTGTTAAGGATTCTACCCCATCATCAACTAAAAAATCAGAGAACAATAATAATTCAACAAGTAATTCTAAAAATAACACTCCTGTTGTTGAGAATAAACCGCAAATTTCATCTCAACCAGTTCAAACAACTGAACCTGTTGTAGAAAATACTACACCACCGACACCACCAACTCCTAGTTGTACACCTAAAAAGTTTATAAATAGTTGGTTCATTGGTGAGTTTAGATCTCAACAAGCTTGTCTTGATGCAGGAGAAAAGTATATGTTTGATTATAGTGTTAGTTGTCCATATTTGGATGATGATTGTGGAACTACTTATTGGATGCTACAACTCATTGATCGCGAAGGTAATATAGTTGATTATCATACTTTAAATTAATACTCGAAAGAGTATTTTTTTTATGAAAAATTATAGGAGGAAATTATGAAGAAATATTTAAAATCGTTTCTCTTATTATTGATTGCATTAGTAGTTGCACCTAAAATGGATGTTAAGGCTGCAACTTATACCGATGTTATCAATGATGGAGGTAATTGGATTGCCAACAACTATGTAGTAAAAGAACATGGTTCAACAAGAAAATATCAACAAATGAATGTTATTACTCGTAGAAGTGATGGACATTTTGTGTATTGTGTTCAGCCAGGTGTTCCAATTGAAGAAAGACCAATAACTGGTTATGATTCTGACTGGGCAATAGTTTCTAATATGAGTCAAGCTCAATGGAATCGAGTATCTCAATTATCATATTATGGATATGGATATCAAGATGCTACTCATGATCATACTGATATTAAATGGTATGTTATTACTCAATATATGATTTGGCACACTGTACCAACTGAATATGATATCTATTTTACTGATACCTTAAATGGTAATAGAATTACAAAATACACAGCTGAAATGCAAGAAATGGAAAACTTACTTGCACAACACCATAAAGTACCTAGTTTCAATCAAACTAATTTATCAATGTTTATTGGTGAGACTAAAACTCTTGATGATACTAATGGTGTATTAAGTAATGGTTATACAATTAAATCTATTAATGGTGGTTCTGCATCTATTAATGGTAATTCATTAAGCATTACTGCAACTGAAGTTGGAAACTTTGAGGTTGTATTATCTAAAAATAATAATAGATATGGAATTGCTCCAATTATTTATGTAGATCCTACATCTCAAAATGTATTCTCTCGTGGAGATATAGATCCAACTTATGCTAGATTAAATGTTGAAATTAAAGGTGGAACAATTACACCACATAAAACTGATGCTGATACTATGGAACAAAAACCCCAAGGTGAAGCCACTCTTGAAGGTGCAGTTTATGGTATTTATAGAGAGTCAGATAATTTAAAGGTAGGAACTATTACTACTGATAAGGATGGTAATGCTACAAGTGGATACCTACCTAGTTTAGGAAGATTCTATTTAGTTGAAGAAAAACCATCAACTGGATATGAATTAGATTCTACTAAATATTATTTTGAAATTACTACTGATAATTTATTCCCTGAAATATCAGTTTATGAAAGAGTTATAACTCGTACATTTGATATTACTAAAGTATATGCAAATGAAAAAACTGGTATTATGACTCCTGAACCTAATGTTAAATTTGGTTTTTATAATAATAAAGGCGAATTAGTTAAAGAGGCAACTACAGGATCTGATGGTAATATTAGAGTAAAACTTTCTTATGGAACTTATACTGCAAAACAATTAACATCTACTCATAATTATGAAAAAGTTGATGACTTTACTCTTGAAGTTAAAGAGTCAGGTAAGGATGTAAAAATGGTTGTATCTAATGCAGAAATTAAAGCTAAATTAAAAGTTATTAAAATTGATAAGGATACAAAAGAAGTTATTACTAGAAAAGGTATTAAATTCAAAATATTTAATGTTGATAAAAACGAATATGTTTGTCAAACTATTTCATACCCAACTGCAGTAACTATTTGTGAGTATGAAACTGATTCAAATGGTATCTTAATGACACCATACCCACTTGATAGTGGTAAATATAAATTAGAAGAAGTCGATCAAAAAATTGATGGATATCTTTGGAATAGTGAAAGCCAAGTATTTGAAATTGGCGAAAATGCAGAACTAATTACTGACAATGAATATGGAATATTATTCGAAACTAAATTTGAAAATCAAGAAGTTAAAGGTATTATCAATATTCATAAAACCGGTGAGGAATTAGTTATTGATGAAGGATCTTTTAGTTATAACGAAATTAACCTAGAAGGTGTTAAATATAATGTATATGCTAAAACTGACATTTATTCTGCAACTGGAAAATTAAAATATAAGAAAGATGCATTAGTTGGAACTATTACTACTGATAACGATGGTAATGGATCTATTAGTAACTTATATCTTGGCAACTATTATTTAGTTGAAGTTCAATCAGCAAATAATAATATGATTGATACTAAAAAATATGATGTAGTTTTAAAATATAAGGATCAATATACAGCTAATATTGATACTAAATTAGATTTAAAAAATTATCTACCTAAAGGTAAATTAGAGTTTACTAAAACTGATTTTTCAGAATCTAAAACTCTACCTAATACAACTATTGAAATCTATACTGAAAATGATGAGTTAATCTATTCAGGTAAGACTGACTCAAATGGTAAAATAATAATCGATGAACTTCCTGCAAATCAAAAGTTTTATATTCTTGAAAAGGAAGCACCTGAAGGTTATAAAATCAATGAAGAAAAAATGTATTTTGAAATAAAGGAAAATGGCGAAGTTGTAAAATGCTCTATGAAAGATGAAGACATTACTGGAACATTAGAATTCACTAAAGTTGATATTTCTACTGACGAGCCACTTCCTAATACATTAATTCAAATCTTTGATGAAAACGATAAACTTATTTATGAAGGTCGCACTGATGAAAATGGTATGATTACAATTGATAAAATCAAATATGGAAAATACTATATTTTAGAAAAAGAGGCACCAGAAGGATACAAACTAAATCCTGATAAGATGTGGTTTGAAATACTAGAAGATGGTAGCATTATTAAATCAGTAATGAAAGATGAAATAATCGAGGTTCCTAATACAGGAATATCTGATTCAAAAGTAATGGATGTTATTGTTTTAATATGTATCATTGGTGGTATTGGATTTATTATTTATGATAAAAAAAGAAAAAAATAAGAAAAAGTTTAAGAGCCAGTTTTTAGTAATTGGCTCTTTATCTATTCTTGTTGGTATATCTATAATTGGATATCACATCTACTCTGATTATAGATTAAAAAATATAGAAGATAATAATATTCAAGAGTTCTTTAATGAAGAACAAAACGAAGAAACTATACAAGAAGAAGTTTTTGTAGAATTTGAAAATAAAAAAGTTGATGAAACTAATTACGATTATATTGCAGTTTTGGAAATACCTAGAATTAATCTTAAAAGAGGTTTATCTCAAGACAAATATTATAACAATGTTAATCGTAATGTAGAGATTCTTAAAGGATCTACTATGCCTAATATTTCTAAAGGCAACTTTATTCTTGCAGGTCATTCAGGATCAGGCAGAGTTGCATATTTTAGAAACTTAAATAAATTAACCATCGGTGATATTTCTTATATCTATTATGGTGGTATTAAATATACCTATAAAGTAAATAATATTTACGATATAGAAAAAACAGGAACTGCAACTATCACTAGAGATTTAAATAAAACTACTCTTACTATGATTACTTGCAGACATAATACTAACAAACAAATTGTTATTATTTCCGAGTTAATTAATCAAGAAAGCTATTAAGGAGGAATTATGAATAATACAAATATTAGCAGTTGACCATGTCGAGCAAAAATGGTATTTGGATGTATTTAGAAATGCATTATGGAGTATTGCTAAAGGTATTCTTTGGTTTCTAGATGGATTTTTTGATATCATTGATAAGATATGGCGATACAAATTTTTTGATAATGAATATGTAAATAAAATATTTGGTGGAGCTCTGATTGTCGCCTGTTCATGGCTGATCCTGAAAGCAGTTTTAGAAATAGTCATGAACTATATAGTTAAAAATGATGGTCGTGGTAGTCCACTTGTAATTTATAGAGGCATCATACTAGCAATAGTTATGATGTTTTTAATTAACCCTTTATTCCAATTTGGTTATAACTTTTCAACAAAAGCAACCGATGCAGTAATAAATGTATCAGGTATGAATAAATCAGGTAGTGCCGAAGGAACAATATCTAAAGCTCTAATCCGAGCGATGGCTTATGATGATGAGATGGATAAAGACGATAAGGAATACCTGATTAATCACTGGAAGTCGGTAAATATAAATAAGACTGAAGGTGGATTTGTTGGAATTGGTGATGTATATAAATACTCGCTCAATTTCTTTATGTTAATAGTTCTCGCAGTTGTGACGGTCTTTTTACTTTTCTTTGTCGCAATTCAAATGGCTAAACGAGTCATGGAAATTGCCCTGATGAAGATAGTTGGACCTTTCTGCTGTACCAGTCTAACTAGTAATCAACCTAGATCATTTGAAACTTGGACTAAAACTACTATGGGGTATTTTTTAATTACTGTGGTTCAATTTATATGTATAGGTTTATTACTTAATATGTTTGGTTCAGCTATCAAAGATAATGGAACTCTTACTGGTATATTCTTAATAATTGGTGCTTTGTTATTTGTTATAAGTACTCCAACTTTAATAAGTTCTTTACTTGGTCAGCAATCAGGATTGATGTCAGCATTTGGTGATATTCAATCTCTTATGGCAATTGGTACTGGAGTCAGTGCAGGACTGGGTATTGCTAAAGCAGGAACTATGTCTGCTCTTGGAAAAGGTGCAGATGTAATTAAAGGTGGAGGCAGTAAGATTTCAGGAGGTATTTCAAATATGTTTAATAGTCGTGGTGGTGGTTTGAATTCAGAACAAATGGCTAATGTAAAAGATAAGATGAGTCAACATAATGGTTATGGTGCAGGTCAATTAATAAAACAATATACTCAAGAAAATATGAAGAAGAAACCATCAACTTCATTTAGTAATTCAAATCCTTATATGAACCCTTTTAGTATGAAATATAACCCTATTAGAAATCAATACATGAGTAATTCAGGTCTTGAGGCAAATAGTAATTTTGAAAGGAAGTGGTATTAATGTACTTAATTCCTAAAAATATAAAAACTAAAAGAGAAATATTTAAAGGCTTTGGGATCTTTGAGTGTATTGCAGTTGCAATTGCACTTGGTATTGGATATCTTTTAACTCTATTTGTTCCATCATATAAATTAAAAGTTATATTCTTTTGTGTTCCACCACTATTAACTTTCTTATTATTACTTCCACTACCTAATGGAAGTACTGCTTTAAATATATTTAGAAAATTCTTGAGATTTAAGAAAAATCAAAGGTGTTATAAAGTTAAATAAAATATGGAGGTTTTATGATTGGAAAAATATTAGGAGTATTATTAATAGGATTTATACTATTATTTACAATATGCTCATGTATTGTTGCAAAATGGGCTGATAAAGATTGGGAGGACAAAAAGAAATGAATAAAGAAGTAATTAAAATAAAGCTGTTTGATGAAAACTATGATTGCTACTTAAATATAGGTAGATATCATAATAATAATAGATTATATTTAGGACTAGATACAAAAGAAGAACCTTTTTCGGATATAACAATTAATTTGCCTGAATATCCATGTGTAGATGATTACACTATATTTGTCAATGGGGATGTTTCTACTGATGTCAAAAAGCAATTAGAAAAATGTGGAATATTATCTACTTATCTTTATTCAGTTAATTATAATTTAGGTAATTATGATTGTTATTCAGTTAATATGGAAAAATTAAAATATTATGATCCAGTAGGTTTTGAAAAAGCAAATCTAAAAATAGATATTGATAAAGATTTGGAAGCAGATATCAAAATATAAGGGGGATGATTTATAGATAAAAGAAAAAAATTAAAATATAAAAATACACTATGGTTTGTTAATGTTTCTACTTATCAAAGTAAGAGAATGAAATTAACCATTTCAAATAAAAAACAAGAAATTGAAGTAACTATTGATTTAAAAGATGCCTATCTTGATAGTGGTCATGTTTTTTTAGATCCTGAAATAAAAGATAATGGTATTTTAAAAGCATTAAAAAAATCAAGAATATTAAGGCAGATAGATGGAACTCTTTGTTATGATTATAAATTGATTCCAGTTGCTCTGCTTAATAATGGGATACTTCGTACTTATGATTATTCAGGTGTTTTAGAACACATGGAAAAGATAACTAATAAGGAGGATTGATCTATAAATAATAATAGATTGAAGTTATATAATACTCATCTAACTTTAAGGTTAGATAAAAAAGAAAAGCAAATATTAAGAAAAAATGCTTATAAAAATAAAATGACTATGTCTAATTATATTAGACTACTCATTAATATGGATAATCGCTTAAATGAAATAAAAAGAAATAATATTAAAAATGATAAGTGTTCTACTGAAATTGCAAAGATAATGCTTAATATTGGGAGGGATATAGATGTTTAAGAAAAAATCTAAACTTCCAAAAACAATAGCAGATTTTATTCCATTTCAAGATGTATGGAATAATTTAGTTTATTTGGATAACAATAGAATTGTTGGTGGAATAAAAATTGGTTCTATCAACTTACACTTATTATTTGATGAAGAACAAAAAATAAAAGTAGCAGAGCTTAAAAAAGTTCTTAATTCAATAGACTACCCTGTTAAGATATTTAGTGTAGATAAACCTATTAATCTTGATGATAATTTAAATCTATTAGGATCTAAAATTAAATCAGAAAATAATAAAAATAAAATTAAATTATTGGAAGAAGATTATAATTTTGTCCAAGATCTAAATAATAAGAAATGGGTTGTTAATCGTGAATTCTATTTGATCATGGAAGAAGATTCCGAGAACGAACAAATATTAAATCAAAAACTTAATGATTTGATTCAAGAATTCATCTCTATTGGATTACATAGTGAACGAGTATCTAGTGAAGAATGGAGAGACCTATTATATATTATTTTAAACCCTGTCACATCGCTCGACATCTTTAAAAAGGATGCCACAGGTATAACTCGTTCATTTAAAGAGAAAATCGCCCCAAACGGCTTAAAATTCAATGAAAAGGATATAATGTTGGGTGATGCTCATGTAAGTGTTGTGACACTTCGAACATACCCATCTATTGTTGGTGTTGCATGGTTAGGAGCAGTCGCTAATGTTAATCATACTCGTATGGTTATGACTATTTCCCCTATGGATGCACTTGATATCAGCAATACCTTAAAGAAAAGTATGTCAGAAGTTAAATCAAAACTGATGAATACTAATAACTATAATGATGAAGTTGTATTAAATAATCAGTTAGATGATTATGTACAGCTAGTAAATAGAATTGATCGTGAACATGAGAAGTTCTCATTATTGACGGTCAATTTTTTATGTTATGGTGATTCCAAAGAAAATATGGAAAGAGCCAAGAAAGAATTAAAGACTACACTCTCTGCTTATGGTATGGGTGGTACTGATTTAATGTTCGAACAAGAACGATCATTAAAAATGTGTATGCCTACTTTATATAGAGATTTAGAAAAAGAATTTGGACTTCCAATTCCTATGATGACTACTGCATCATCATTCCCATTTATCTTTCAAACCTTACAAGATGATGGCGATGCTATGATGATTGGTACTGATTCATTAGGAAGTTTATTGTTCTTTGATTTATGGAAAAGAACTAGTAAAAGGAACAATTCAAATGCAGTTATTATTGGTAAGTCAGGATCAGGTAAGTCTACTCTGATTAAAAAACTTATTCGTGGTAACTGGTGTCGTGGTTCTAAAGTTATTGTTATAGATCCTGAACGAGAATATAAGGATTTATGTGAAAATATTAAAGGAACATGGATTGATTGTGGTACTGGTTCTCATGGAATTATAAATCCACTTGAAGTTAGAAAAGGTGCTGATGATTCAGAGGATGAGAAAAAAACTATTAATAATGATTTATCAAGACACTTTCAAACTTTTAGAACATTTATAAAATATTACTTACAAGATTTAACTGCTTATGAGTTAACTAAAATTGAAGAAATACTTATAGAAGTATATAAAGATAAGGACATAGATTTTGATACTGACCTATCTAAATTATCAAGTGAAGATTACCCTATAATGCAAGATTTATACGACAAAGTTGTTGATACATTAAAACAAGCTAAAGCAAATAAAGAGGCACGAAATGTTATTGAGTCATTAGAAAAGATTTCATCAATGTTAAAGAAATCTACTATTGGTGCAGATGCTAGAATCTTTAATGGTCATTCAAGTATTAATGTAGATAACTCATCAGACTTTATTGTTTTAGATATTCATAGTCTTGTTGATTCAGATGAAACTATATTAAGAACTCAATTCTTTAATATATTATCTTGGTGTTGGAATGAGATTAGTCGTGACCGAAACGAACAAGTAATTCTTGTATGTGATGAGGCACATTTACTTATTGATCCTAACAACAAAGATGGTATTGATTTCTTAAAAAGGACAGCAAAAAGAATTCGTAAGTATAACGGTTCACTATGGATAATTTCGCAGAACTTAATCGACTTTACTTCTCAAGGTATTGAACGATTTGGTCAGGTTATTATAGATAATAGTTCTTATATCTTGGTCATGGCACAGGGACAAAAAGAAATTGAGGCAGTTCAAAAAATGATGAACCTGTCCGAGTCAGAAATTCAATTTCTAACTACTGCATCTCGTGGTCAGGGATTATTTGTTATTAGTCAGGACACTCGATTACCAATTCAAATCCATTTACGAGAAGAAGAAAAAGATTTATTTGGTAATGCAGGTGGTCGTTAATGGATGATATAAAAAAAGTATATTTAATTTTAAAACTTTCACCTGCTATTATGGTTATTTTTATAATAGCATTAGTTTTATTGATTGCAGATGGTTCTAATGGTGATCCATCTGCTGAACCTGTTGGTGATGTTTCAGAGTTTACTGCACCATTTAGGATGAATGTTAACTATACAATTACATCCCCATTTGGTTCTCGTAGTGATCCATTTACTGGTGAGGAATCATTTCATAGTGGTATAGATTTATGGGCACCAGCAGGAACTGATATTGTTGCATCTGCAGGTGGTAAAGTTTATAAAACTGGATACGAAGCTAATGGTCTTGGTAACTATGTAAAATTACAACATGATGTTAGTGGTGTGACATACTACACTGCTTATGGTCATATGCTTGATAATTCCATTGTAGTATCTGAAGGACAAATAGTTAAAGCAGGTGACAAATTAGGAACCATAGGTCAGTCTGGTCGTGCAACAGGAATTCATGTTCATTTCATGCTCATGACTCCTAATTGTACTTATAATAGATCTGATTTAAAGGATCCTAAAAGTATTATTGATAATGATTTAGCAAGGAGGAAAAATTATAAGCCAAATCTCGAATTACAACCAAACCAACGATATGAACCAATCCAACCATTACAACCAGTCGGAAGATAGTTTAATAGAAACTTATGCACTTCAAGTTGCAAGTGTACTTCATAAAACTGGAAAAGGTTCTTTTACGATTGATGAAATAGTTGATAAGGTTAAGGAAATTGTTAAAGAAGAAGAACTTGTAGAACCTGTAATGATTGAGGTTCAGCAAGTACTTATAAATAAATATAATTATGAAATTATAAATACTAATATTAAGTTTGATATTGAAATATAGGACATCATAAGGTTCCTTATTTCAATATTTTTGTTTTAGAAAACTTTTTAAAAAGGTTCTCTAGAGCCCAGTTTTGGTAGTTTATTTGTTATAACATTTGTTAGACAATATGCCCTATTTTTAAAGATTTCGGTATTAAAGGTGTTAGACAAAAGTAAGACATTTAAGAATATGTATGACAAAGTAAAACTTTGGAAACCCTTTAAATTAGGGCTAAACTACCCACTGGGTAGTTGTTTGTCAGCCACACTTATCCTGATAAAAAGTAGTCTTAAAGTTGTGTCCTTTTTTCGTTGTTTTTCATTGAAATTAATGACTCTATTTTGTGTCATAAGTTTTTTACTATGGAGGTGATAATATTAATAATAATGGATGTACTTTTATTAAGTTTAGAATAGATGATAATCTAAACAATGCCTTTAAAAATATTCTTGAAAAAGAAAAGATAACTCAACAAGAGTTATTAGAAAAGTTAGTTAAGGAATATGTACTTAAAAATCTAAATCTATTAATAAGTAAGGACACTAAATAATGAAGGAAGAAAGAATTACAATTCGAGTCACTCCTGAAGATAAAAAAGAAATTGAATTACTAGCAGAAAAATATAAAATGAATATATCAAGGTTCGTTTATAGTACCATTAAAGAAAAAATGGAAACTAATAAATTAACCGATAGTCAGGAACAATTTATGGAACTATTTGATATTGCATTTAAAAAAAGTTTTGATTCCTTTTTTAAACAATTAATGGTCGTTATAAATCGTATTGAGTTTAATAGTAGATGGTCTATCAAGCAAACTGATATTTTTATGAACCAATTAAAAATACCACAAACTGAAGATGAATTAAGTTTATCTATAATAGATCATCCTGTAACTGAAGTTGCTCATCGTGAGGTACTTAAAGATATAAGAAAGATGTCCAGTAAAAAGCACGAGCTAGATAATGAGTAGTTCCAATATTGTAGTTCGTGTTAAGTACCAACATTGTAACGATTTAAGGAAAAGTGTTGGCAAGACAATCAGCTATATAAGTGATAAGAAAAAAGCAGATGCTACATCAATTGATGAATATGATATTTTAAAAGATTATATGCAGTTTGCTAATAATGATTCTTATCTTTATGAAGATAAAGAGTCATTTACTTGGTCTAGTAATGGTGATATAGATGCTAAAAAAGATTTATCTAATATGAATGATTTAGATCCTAAAGGTTATCTTTGGAGTCTTGTTATTTCATTTCCACCAGAGTTTGCAATTAAAAATGGTCTTATAACTAAAGTTGATTATTATAATCTTACTAAAAATATAATGCCACAATTATTAACTGGTATGGGATTCAAAATGAATAATGTAACATGGTACTGCAGTTTGCATCGCAATACTGATAACCCACATTTACATATTAACTTTTTTGAACATCATAAAACCATTTCTAATCCTAAAGTTCCATATGATTTAATCTATAAATTAAAAAGTAATATAGGTAATTATTTAATAGATAATGAAAAGTTTTATAAATTAAGAGATGAAGAATTCAAGTCCATTACAGGATCCATTTCACTTGCAGAATTAACTAGAATTAAAAATCAAAAGTTATTTGGTGATAAGTATCGTAGAGACTTAAATAAAATGCTACTTAATTTATATGAGGTACTTCCACCTAAAGGAAGATTACAATATAATTCAAAAAATATGAGTCCATATAAAGGTCAACTTAATAATATAATTGAATATATATTATTACATGATTCTACTAAATATAAATATGCTCGTTATATAAAATTATTAGAAGAACATCAAAAAGAATTAACAGCTATCTATGGTTCATCATCTGCTAATAAAAATAAAGAATACTATAATAATCAAATTAATAAGTTATATGCCAAGATTGGTAATGAGATATTATCTAATTATAAAATATATCAATCTATGGGAACTATGGAAAAAGAAAAAGAATTTTTGAAAAAGCATATTAAGGATCTAAAATTCAAAAGTTCTGCATATAAAAAGCAAGATAACATAGATAAAGTTGCTAAAGACTTAAATCGTATATGTAATCTTGCAGGACTTAATCATTTAGAAAAAAGATATGTATTTAAAAATTGGATTTCTAAATCTAAATATAATATTAATGTTGATGCTTTATTAAGCAGTATGGATAATTTAAACACCGACATGAGTTCTACGGAATATTATAAAATATTAAGGTCATTAAATTATGATTATGAACGATATTCAAAATATAAAAATAAAGTTTTCTATCAAGAACTCAATTATAAAAAGTTTATTAATCAAGCTATGAACTATTTAGAGTATGAATTGGAACAAGAAGAAAAACAAATAATTAATGAACTTGAATATGAGCTGTCAGAATATTAAAAACATATGATATAATATTAAATGAATTTGGAGGTGTTTAAATGAGTTGGGAAACAATTAGTACTAAAAAAATTAAGTGTCCATGTGGTAAAGGATTTATAGAACAAGAAACTAAAGGTGATGATTGGAATCGTTATGAAAATGAAACACCTGTTATATTATGTGAGGACTGCTCAAAGAAATATAAGATAGAATCAAAATATTTTTGTCCAAAACCTAAGCATGATTACACTATTTATTATTGTGTAAATAAAGAAAACGAAGAAGAAAAGATACAATTAGAATTATAAAAAAATAGTATGATTAATATCATACTATTTTACTTTGCCACATAACCAGTCTAATGACACATCGTATTTAATACATATTTGATATGCAAATGCAGTAAGTACTAATGTCTTGCCAGTTTCATATGCAGATATAGTTGACGATGTCGTATTAAGTTCACTTGCTAGATCTCGAAGTGTAAGTTTATTGCTTTCTCTTATTTCTTTTATTCTACTACCTATCAATTTTTTATTAAGTACTTTAATCTCTTTAATATCAGAGTTAGTTCTTTCATTAGATAAACCTAGAACATAATCCATTGAAGTTTTATAGTAATTGCATAAATTGTTTAGGTGTTTTAAAGGAATAATTTTAGTTCCTTTTTCCCATAATGAATAAGTTTGTTGTGTGACTCCAAGTTTATTGGCAAGGTCTTTTTGAGATAAGTCTGCATATTCTCTTAAATCAAATAATCTCTTTTCATTCATAATCAACCACCAATATAATTTTCCCATTAAAATGTCAATTATTTAAATTTCACAAACAAATACGAGCAAAACGTGATATAATAGTATTTGTAGTAAAAAATGTAGTAAATCTTAAACAAAGATGGAGGGATGATATTGAGTAATGATTTTATCTTGGCTGATACAGATCAAACCAAGAGATTAAAAGAAATTTGTTTAAGTAGTAGTGCATATTCTTGTAGTGGGGAAATCTATAAATTATTAAGTCGTGAAGTTCTTCACGAACTAGTAAAACGGATTCCTAATAAAAGTATTAAACTTCCTAGTGATTTGTTGTATGGTAAAAAAGTTATCACTGGCGAAGAAAAGTTTTTAGAAAATTTAGATAAGTATATAGGATATATTAGAGATAGATATTTAATAGATCATATCGAATTAACTATTTTAATTGAAATAAGTTTAAATAATAAATATAATAAAATTCTTTTTGATATGGATGATTATCATCAAAATCAAAATTATAAAAAATATCATGATGCTTTTAGAAAAATGTTTTTATTCAATTTCTATGATAACATTCATTTCTATTCTAAATATGTCGATAAATATGAGGCAATCAATTTATTTTTAGATGAAACAAAAGATTTAGACTTTGAAGATCCTAAAGACATTATATTACTTGAAAATATATTTATTAAAATATTCAATAATAGACATAGTAATCTATTTAATTCATTTGTTCCTAACAATGAAGTTGATGAAGATAAATACGATTTCTATGTTAATCAAGTAAATTGGGTTTTGTCTGATTATTATGAAAAAGGAACTTATTCATTCAAATTAACTGATGATGATCATTATATCGATGTATATAATGGTGATAAATTAATATTTAATGTTGTTAAAAATAAAAAATTAGATAAAGAGATTAAAGTTAGATTTGGTATAATAAATAAAAACTTTTGTGGTGATAAAATAATTACTTTTACAAAACAAGAATTCAAAGATATTCTAAATAGATTAAAAAATATTGATAGTCATAAAAGATATGATGTTAATTATGATTTTATAGATTCAACTCTTGTATTGAACTTTTGGAACTATGAGGGTACTCAATTTTTAGACATCTATTTTGAATATTCAAATAATGGTGATAAGTTTGTTATTGGATTAGATCCTGAAGATACTAAAAACTTATATAAACTAATTAAGGAACAAGTGTAATTCACTTGTTTTTATTTTGGAGGGATAAATGTAAAAATTAGAAAATATTTTAATTACTTTCTTTTAATTATCTTAACATTTTTGGTATCAGCTAACATTTGTTATAACCTAACATATATTATAGACAATAATATTCATTTATCGTGGAACTTAAATATCTTTTACTCCTTTCTTAAAACTATAACTGATTTCAGTTTAATGTTTGGTTCTATTTTATTAATGTCTATTATGATGCTATTTATTTTAAAATATGATAAAGAGTTTAAATTAAAGTTTAGAAGATTTAAAAAGATGCCTGAAGAAGATGGTTCATTTGAATATGGTTCATCTCGTTGGGCAACTAAAAAAGAAATTAAGAAAAATTATAAAACTTGGACTATTGATTCTAAATTAAAGTCAGGTGGTATTCCAGTAACTTATATGGATGGTAAATATTATTATTCAGATAAATTTGATCATACTTTAATTATAGGTTCTACTGGATCAGGTAAAACAATTAGTTGTATTCTACCTTTAATATTTAATCTTGCTAATGCAGGTGAGTCTATGGTTATCAATGATACCAAAGGTGAATTATATTCATATACTGCCGATTATTTAAAAAAACATGGTTATCAAATAAGAATAATTAATTTAAGAGATGCTCTTGCTAGTGATGGTTGGAATCCACTTCACTTGCCATATAAATATTATAAAAATAATAATATTGATGAGGCAGGAGATATGATTGAAAACTTTTCTAAATCCTTATGTAAGAACTTATCAAGTAAAGATATGTATTGGGAAAAATCTGCTAATGCAGTATTAAATGCTCTTTGTTATGCTCTTATTGAAGATGCCCCAAGTGAGTCACAAGTTAATCTTTATTCAATATATAATTTATTAGTAGAACATGGAACAAAAACTATTGATAGATTTAATTCGTTAGATCTATATTTTCAACAAAAACCTTTTGGTAGTTTAAGTAAAATGAGTTATGCTACAGGATCTTTTGCTAAAGGTGAAACAAGAGCCACTCTATTCTCGGTTCTTGCCACTGTCATCAAGATGTTTAGTGACACAGGTATTGCTAATTTAACAAGTCGAACTGATTTTGAATTGGATGATATAGGAAAGAAGAAAACTGCAGTGTTTTTAATTATTCCTGATGAGAAAGAGTCAAGACATGAACTTGCATCTTTATTTATCGATCAATGTTATCAAGCATTAGTTAATACAGCTCAAAATATGAAAGATGGTAAGATGCCTGTTAGAGTTAATTTTATTCTTGATGAATTTGCCAATATGCCCCCTATAAGTTCTATATCTAACAAAATTACAGTCTCTCGATCTCGTAATATACGATTTTACTTGGTATTGCAGGACTTTGACCAACTTAAAGAAACATACAAAGATTCTGCAGGTACTATTAAATCAAATTGTACTAATTGGATTTATTTATTAACTAGTGATAATGAGACTGCTAAAGAAATAAGCAGTCGTTTAGGAAAATATACTATTTCTAGTAATCGTATATCAACATCAACTCGTTTAGAACAATTGGATTATAATATTTCAAATGATAAATCTTTAATAGGTCGTGAATTATTAATGCCTGATGAATTGATGAGATTTAAACTTGGCGAAGGATTATTTATGGCTACTAGACAATACCCTATTAAATCAAAGTTTATTCCTATTTTAAATTATGGATTTAAAATTAAAATGTCAGTAGTTCCTAAAAAACAAAAAGACTTTAAGATTAATTGTTTTAATCTTGATGAATTCAGAAAAAAGAAGGTTCAGGATGAAGAAGATAAAAAAGTTGATTTAGTTTAATCCTTATTTTATTAGTGTTCTGAGTACAATGTTTTTTAGAATTTTAAACATTTCGTATGGATTACATAATCAGATAAGATACATACTTTTTTATAAAAAATGATAAATATTGTTGATATTTTTTAAATTATATAAAACTTTGAAAAAGATTATTAATCGTATTGACTAAATATATTTTTTAATATAAAATTAAATTAGAAAGTATAAGGGCAGTATTATATACTTTTAAAGTTGTAGTGTGTTCTATTCTTTTCAATTTATAATATTACATGTTAATCAAATGGATCACACTTGGTTTGGAGGTGATCTGTTTTTATTTAAATTAGCAAACAAAATTAATTTTTAAAAGGAGGATTTATGAAAAAAATTAATTTACTAGTTGCATCGTTTGTATTTTCACTTTGTATTTTTGTTGGGACTTCTAGTGTTTATGCAAAAGAAAATAATTTAGAGGATAATGCAAATCCTAATAATGTTAAGGAAGTTAGTTTAACAGAAAATAATGCGAGAATATCGACTTTTTTGAGCCAAGCAACACCTGCTTTAAAAGAAATATATAATGAGCAACCATTTATACTAGGAGAAGAATGGTTTGATGAAAATGGAAATTTATATCCTATTAAAGATTTTAAAGTAAAATATATAGAAACTTCGACATATATTGATGGCACAAATTCTAATAATAATGTTACAAGGCAAAGAATTTTAACTGCTGATGAGTATAATAATTGGACTCCAAATCAAACAAGATCATCATGCGAATATTGGGGAGCAGCCGATTGTTGGGAAACAACAGCTAAAAGAATTGTTATTATTTATCAAACTTATCCATCTGAACAAGCAAAGGTATTAAACCAATGGAAAACCTTACCAACAGTTAGATCATATGACACCATAGGATTGCTTTATAATAATTTTACTATGACAAGTGCATCAGGACGTCAATGGTATAATACTTCATCTAATCCGAGTACAAATCAGTATATAGATTATAGTTATAATGGAACTAATATGAAAATAAGTACTACTGGTCAAAAAGGTGTGAGTGTGTCACAAAATATTGTAGATAATGCTTATACAGTTTTACAAAATGATTTATATGTTTATGGTACTCAAGGAAATTATATGCAAATGGCTGGATCATATCAACATGCTGTTAATGATATAGATCTTGCTACATCAAAAAATTTTACTTTTGATGCATGGGGAATGGGTAAAGTATTTAACTGGAATGTTTCATGGAGTAATTGGGATGGTATGCAAGGAGTTTGTTTTAATTGGTCTAATTATTTATGGACTTGCTAATTAAAAAAATTAAAAAAATGTGAAAATAGAGTCTTTATGTGATATAATAATTAAAGAGAAGTGAAGCGAGGTTAAAAATGAAAAAAGAATTAATGCTAATTTTTGTATTTATAGTTTTGACAATGACAGGTTGTGGTCAAGCAACAGATAGTCTAAAAGGAAAGTGGATTGCTACTACTGATAATCAAAACATATATCAAATTGACAAAGATGGTAATACAAAAGGTGGAAAAGAAGATTATGTACTTGAGTGTGATGGAAATGGAAAGTATACATTAACTTTGGAAAATAATCAAATAAAGCAAGGGACATATACCATAGATGATAAAAATATAACTTTTAAAGATGAAAGTAATTTATTAATAGGAATATGTGAATTAGCAAATAATGATGAAATCATATGTAATGAAAAATCAACCTATGCTTCAAAATATACAAAGTATTCTAAATGACAAATTAAAGATGGCAATGAATATTTTTCATAGTCATCTTTTTTCTTTGATAAAATTGGTTATTACTTCTTCAAACGGATTATTTTTGCAATAAATCGGAAAATTGTAATATTCCGATTATAAAGTCAATAAAAAAAGAACTATGTTATATGGTATAATTATATATGAAATAAACAGATAAATAGTAATTTGTAGGGAGGATTGTATATGGAAAAATGGTTAAAATGGGCTATTGAAATACAAAGTATAGCACAAGCAGGAATTGAATACTCAAATAATGTTTATGACACAGAAAGATACGAAAGATTAAGAGAAATTTCAGCAGAAATGATTAATGAAAAATCTGATATTTCATTAGATAAAGTAAAAAATTTGTTTTGCAATGAAATAGGTTATCAAACACCTAAAATAGACACGAGAGCAGTAATATTTAAAGATAATAAGATTTTATTAACTCACGAAAAAAATGGAACTTGGTCATTACCTGGTGGATGGTGTGATGTTTTAGAATCAGTAAAATCTAATACACTTAAAGAGGTAAAAGAAGAAACTGGGTTAGATGTAGAAACTATAAAGATAATTGCTATTCAAGATAGAAACAAACACAACAAACCTATATATGCTTATGGAATATGTAAAGTATTTGTATTGTGTATGTTATAGGGGGAGAATTTATAGAAAATATTGAAACAACTGAGATTGCTTACTTTTCAATTGATGAGATACCAGATAACCTAGCAGAAGAAAAAACAAATAAAGAACAAATTGAGATGTGCTTTAAGGCTTATAATGATGAAAAATGGCAAACACAATTTGACTAAAAAATTACAATTTGTAGGGGAAACTGTATTTATGATTTATTTTTTATGGTATAATATTTATTGTAGTATAGAGGTGTTGAAGTATGGAATATAAAAAAAATCATAAAATAAAATTAACAAAATTCGGAAAAAAGTTTTTCGCTTTTACAATAGTTTTAATTATTGGAATTAGTGTTTTATGTCTTAATAACTCTAATCGCAATTTAAAGGAAGAAACCAATAATTATTTAGTTGAAATAAATTATCCCAAAGTAAATAATAAAGATTTATTAGCTTATGTAAAAGAATATCTACAAAATAAAGAAGAAGAGTTCAAAAATGACATAAGTGATTTAGAAAATATGAATTCAAGTAAATATGAGTTTAAAACTGATTACAAAATAAGTGAAAATGAAGATGTTTTAGGAGTGCATTTAATGCTCATGTACGGTAAAGAAGCAAGCAACCGAAAACAATAGATAGACCGCCAGCACTACACTATTCCGAACCAAAGACCAAAAGATAAGCATTTTGAGAAAATCTAAACTTTTGGATTTTCCTACAATGCCGACTAC